>NZ_JAQYWW010001222.1:0-343 GCF_036322525.1 Streptomyces sp. BE20
ACCCCCGCCTGCGCGGGGACGACGTCCAGCCGGTGGCGAGGAGGCGGGCGCGGTCCGGCTGACCCCCGCCTGCGCGGGGACGACCGGCACTGAGCCACCAAGTGCCAGGACACGGCCGGCTGACCCCCGCAAGCCCGGCGACGACTCGTCATCTCGCGGTCAATCAGGCGGCAGCCGCGGCTGAACCCCGCCGGCGCGGGGAGGACCATTAAGCATGGCCGGGGGGGGGGGGGGTGTGCGGGGTTGGGGGCGTGTTTGTATGCATTTTGGGTTTTGTTCCCGGGGCTGGGGGGGTTCTGCGGGCTGTGGCTTGAATTTTTTGGGCTCAGTGGGGGTGGTCCCC